>NZ_JAERVL010000013.1 GCF_016745835.1 Caldalkalibacillus salinus
CTGTAGCTCTGGTTGAACATCACCATTAACAAGCCTTTCTTCTGTATCACCACTCTCGTATTGCGGCATTGTTTCATCATGTCTAGGTTGCTTTGACGCCGTTGCTAACCTAATGGAACTCAGCGTTTCTAACGGTTGGTCACTCTGAGAAGGTGAGTGCGAAGGGGACTGAGAGAGTAATGGCGGTTGAGAATGCTCTTTGTTTTTGTTTTCGTTCTCGTTTTCGTTCTTGTTTTCGTTTTCCTTTTCGCTTTTATTTGGCTGATGGTCCTGACGAGACTGATGAAATCCACGTACAGGTGATGGGACCGGCGTTGATTTTTGTAAATGGCCTTGGAAAAAGACTCTTTCTTTGTTCCAGTCGGCTGGGAAGTCTGTGCCCACGACATCAGTAGGGTCTTCTTCCTGAGTAACGTCTTCTTGCCCTTTAATCTCCATTTCTTCATGACGATCGGCTTTATCCTTTACGGCCATATAAGGGTTATGGGAAGCCCAACGTTGCCCTTCTTTTTGCCTTTGCTCTTCAATCCGTTGTTGTACCTCCGTCATGTCTACATTTTCCGTTACTCGCTGGTGGGAGTAGACGTAAGCGACACGCCCTTCTACGCGCTTCGCATCATGCTCAGATTTTATATTTTGTTGATGATGGTTCAGCGTACCGAGCTTAGACGCTCGGTATAGACTCTCTTCTTGGCTTGTCTCTTGAACCTCGTTCTCCCATCTATGTTTAAGTCTTTGAATCCATTGTTTTAACATTTCTCCATCCCCCGTTGCTCGTAATGTGTCTTGCTGTCTATGCCATTTTTTTATATGTAAATTTTGGCTCTTGCTATCGTTATTTCTTTCTTTATAACATAATTCATCGTATAATATAAGGACTCTTAAATGTTAGGAGGGATCAGCATGGCTGATACTCACGAATATACGCTTAAAGAAGAAATTGTGAATGCCATCACCCATGGGATTGGCTTCTTACTCAGTATAGCGGCCTTGGTGTTCCTTGTCATATACGCTGCCAAGGATGGCACAGCTTGGCATGTCGTCACATTTTCAATATACGGTGCGACCATGATTTTTCTTTATCTCTCTTCTACTTTAGTTCATAGTTTTCCTAGGGGTAAAGTCAAAGATATATTTGAAGTGTTCGATCATTCTGCCATCTATTTATTTATCGCTGGGACGTATACGCCCTTTACGTTGATCGTGATCGATGGTCCTTTAGGTTGGACACTCTTAGGAATCGTTTGGTCCATTGCCATTGTCGGGATTATCTTCAAGTCTTTCTTCGTTAAGAAATTCTTATTTTTATCGACGGTGCTCTATCTTGTCATGGGCTGGCTCGTCGTGACGGCCTGGGGTCCATTAACGAGTACCCTCCCTCCTGCTGGTATAGCCCTACTCGTCATTGGTGGTGTCGCTTATACCATCGGGAGTATCTTTTATGTATGGAGAGGATTTCCGTATCATCATGCAGTCTGGCATCTATTCGTTATTGGGGGTTCTGCGGCCCATTTCTTCGCCGTCATCAACTATGTACTCCCCGTACAATAAAAAAAGTTTTTCCCAATCTCCCTTTATATTCAAGGGTGATTTTTTTTGCGCAGATATGGTATGATAAACAAAAGTCAGAATTTTCGTTTACTTCTTACAAAAGGTAAATAGACCTTTTCTTGAATTTGCAGTGATATGATCTTATGAACATGAAAAAGTCGCCCAATTTTTTGAAACGATGGAGAGAAAGGAAGAGGGGTTATGAGTAGATTCAGAGTAAAGCAAATCGATACGATTTACCTCCCTGTGTCGAAACCCGCCGTTGCAGCAGATTGGTACGTACAGTATTTAGGGTTGGAAATGGTTCTTCCTGTACATCCAGAGTCTGACCAAGCTCATCTGAAATTAACACCTGAGCAGTCATTATTTTTGATACAATCAACAGATCGTCACTGTGCAACCTTTACTGAAGCGAACGGGCATGAGCAGTGTGTGTTGACATTAGAAGTTGAGAACTTCCAAGCTTGTTATGACTATTTAAGCCGGCACCGGGTCAATGTTTCAGAAATTATCAATCATCATGAATGCGGCATGAATTTTTATGTCTATGACCTTGACGGGAATAAAATCGACATCTGGAGCGGCTGGCCTGAATATCAAATGAAACCACATGGCATGAGAGAAAAAGTGCATGGCAATGTATAAAAGAATAATGGTTCCAATAAGCCCCCTTTCACGTTGAGGGGGCTTTTACCATGATATCGTGACTTTATAGTCTTGTGGAAATGATTCGAATTGGCTCGTATCATAGTTTTGATAGTTCTCGCTATTGCCTGTCACACCTAAGGCCTCACGGTGTTCTAAATTGAGCCTAATGTGGTCAGAATGCAATGGTCCTATATCCTTCTGTACCGTTAAGCTTAAAGTATTTCCTGTATGTGATATAACTTCAATAGTGGATTGTTCTTCTATCCCCAACTCATTCATGGTATGTTCATTGAGTAAAGCGATGTCTTCTCCTCCCTGTACATCGGACCTTGAAAGCGCGACAATGAATGCCTGACTCGGGATGTCTTCAACCTCTGCTGCTTCATCTTTTTCTGTTTCTTCCTCCTCCGATTGCTCCAACATCCTTGTCACCGACGGATGTCTGTCCTCAGCTTCAGTTGTGTCGGATGCAAATAGTGGCCAAATCATATTGAATAATGATTTCAGTCCAATGAGTATCACGATGACGATTAAAGCTTTTTTCCAATGAGCCTGAACGTGTGCCTTAATGGTGGGTAATTGTTCATATAACTTGGGACTCACTTGCTGGGTGATATCCTTCAGGTCACTTTTGGCATCTTCGACAAATCCTTCGAATTCTTCTTTTAATACTTTTTTGTCAAAAGGGGCTGGATTATCTGGTGTGGTTTGGTGATTGGTAGAATTTGAGCCTAACAAGGTGGTTGTTTGTGATGCAGCATGTTTATGGTTATCCTGATTCTCCGATTCTTCCTTTTCTTCACGTCCCGCTCTATTATTGGAAGCAACATATGAATATTTAGGTGTAGAAGATGTCTTGTGATGGTCGTTGAACGCCTTATCCTCATTCTCTTCCTTGAGTCGCAAACGGAGTGCATCATCCAACCATTGTTGACGTATAGACGTCTCACTGTGAGCGTAAAAGAACTGGAGTACTTTCTCTCTATGATTTTCATCGAGCATCTTACCTTTATTCAGCTCTGGGAGTACGTCATAAAGAAGATCAGGAATGATGTCCTCCGTCGGTGTGAGTATGACTCCTCTTTCATTGGTTTCATCTAACAAATGGTTATACTGATCGATTCCAATTTGCTGCAAGCTTTGGTGTTGAGCTAAGATAATGACCATCCCTTGCAACCAACCTATTTTTTCTTCATGCACGAAGAAGTATCTATTACTGATCCAGCGACACTGATTAGCCACTTCATATATGGGGCTTTCTTGGAACACGCTTTCAGTGACCCAATCCTCTTCATCAAATTGCAGGGTCTGTTCCTTCGACTCACCCAGTCGAAACACAAATATTTTTGATCCTGTGACCAAGACAAGGTCCGGCTTTGTATGGGTTAGTCCTTTTTCTTTATCTAGGTAAGGAATTTTCAAATCCGTAAAGTATTGGTTATCATCGCCCTCAGGAAAAACCTCTTTTATTTTGTCTATGATGCGTTGATTAAATTCTAGCCCTTGTTCATCGTTTCTCCTTACCATACTCTTATCCTCCTGCCATACTTTGCCCTTGAATACCATTGACAAATATTTCGACAAATTAAATGAAATTCCTTTATTTTTGGGCATAAAGTTCTATGCGATTCTTTGTACCCAATTATGATTTAGACTTAGGACCTATAACAACGTATGAACCTTTTTTACAATGCCTTAACCACTAGGCACTACGTATGAAAAGTTTAATATATTTTAAAAATATCATCAGATTGATAGACAAATCTCGAACTAATTCGATAAAATATGAGTAATGAGAGGAGGAATTATTTAACATGGATCCAATTTTACGTACATATTTAGGGTGGGAAGTGAGTATTACACTTGCATTGGAGATTAACGGACGTAAAGTATTACAAGGTAAATTAGAAAGTGCAGATCATAATGGGATTCTCGTTTGTCCCAACGGCAGTAAAATCTTAGAATTCTATCCCTACGATAAAATTTCTGCCGTGTCTATTAATAGAGGCTAAAGGGTAACCTTAGTCAGCATTAATTTTATAAGAAGACTCAATATAAATGAAGAACCCTCGGGCATGAGGGCTCTTTTTTTTTAGCTAATTATTGAGTTAAAAGTTAGGAGATAGCCGATTGCGAACCTGATTGAGCTCCAGTTATCTGTGGATGCGTTGCATCTTTAATGTGTTGTTCTAGCTCATTTGTCATTGTCTGTTGTACGTTTTTGTTCCAACCCAAGCGCTTGGCCATATAAGCTATGACCTCACCTTTCCACTGTTGTACTTCATGCACGTTAAAGAATAGTGAACCTGTACGTCGGACAAAGAAATCTGCGGGCGTCACGACCATTTCCTCTTCAATACTGTATACGAGTGCGAGAAACATTTCTGGTGGCAGTGCTGTCTGTTTGGCTTCTTCTTTTAATACCTTGAAACGATGATAAAGTCGGTCGACGTTAGATCCGTATGTGTGTACAAGCCGCTTTGCGGTTTCCTCGTTTAACCCTAACGACATGCCTAAAGCCGTTTTTTCCTGTACAAATGGTGGGAAGTGTTCGGAGCCGCCTACATGTCCTCCTGAAATCGGCATGTCCTTTGTCTGACAAGGTTTGAACCGGTCATGTTCTTCTTTTTCTAACTGTTGGGCGAGCATATTGACAATACTCTCTGCCATCTTGCGGTATCCTGTCAGTTTCCCGCCGGCAATGGTGATCAGACCCGTATCGGACTGCCAAATTTCATCCTTTCGAGAGATTTCAGAGGGGCCCTTGCCCTCTTCATGGATGAGTGGTCGAACACCGGCCCAGCTAGATTCTACATGCTCCGCTGTCACCTTAAGGGTTGGAAACATATCATCAATGGCGTCGAGTAGATAATCTAAGTCATCTTTTGTCATTTTAGGATACGCTAAGTCCTCCTGAAACACGGTATCCGTTGTACCAACGTAAGTTTTACCATCACGTGGGATAGCAAATATCATACGACCGTCCGGTGTATCGAAATAGATCGCTTGCTGCAACGGAAAATACTTCTGGTCAATGACGATATGCACCCCTTTGGTTAATTGGAGCGTCTTGCCCCGTTTAGATTGGTCTTTTTCACGCAAAGTGTCTACCCATGGTCCCGTTGCATTGACTACTTTTTTGGCATAGATATCGGACGTCTTACCGCTCACATGATCGAGGACACGAACCCCAACCACTTGGCCATCTCGATAGATTAGAGATTCGACCTGCGCGTAATTGACAGCGCTTGCGCCTTGAGCCACAGCTTCTTTCAATACTTCAATCGTCAGTCTCGCATCATCAGTACGATACTCAACATATACCCCACTGCCTTTGAGCCCTTCCTCTTTCAGGAGCGGCTCCTTATCTAGGGTCGCCTCGGCCTTTAACATCTGTCGTCTTTCCTGCTTTTTCACGTTTGCTAAATAATCGTATACCATTAAGCCAATGGATGTACTGAACTTTCCAAATGTCCCGCCTTTATACACCGGCAATAGCATCCATTCCGGTGTGGTAACATGAGGACCATTTTCATAAACGATGGCTCTTTCCTTACCCACACTGGCCACCATCTTAACCTCTAGCTGTTTGAGGTACCTCAACCCTCCATGAACCAACTTGGTTGAGCGACTCGATGTTCCTGCTGCAAAATCCTGCATCTCGACTAAGGCTGTTTTCATCCCGCGAGTCGTCGCATCTAAGGCCACCCCTGCTCCTGTAATTCCTCCTCCTATGACGAGAACGTCATAAGTTGTCTGTTCCATTCCCTCTATTAAAGCGCGACGGTTCATACTTGAAAAATGAGACATAAAACCACCCTTTCTATGATTATCCTTCATTGTGCCGTGAAAAAAATGGTGGATATACAAAAAGAGACCACGACAAGTGACAGGGCAATATGCCCATGCTTGTTCGTGGTCTCTCCTAGTCTCCGACCCATCATATTCATCATTTTGTCATGTTATTATAACACGGATGTGAGTGAATCGGTAGGGGCGTGCGGACTATTTGCTAACGCTGGAAAAAACGATATAGAGTGCCTTCTTCAATGCCTACCCTTAGCTGTTCCGCACCCACGTACGTTAAGCTAGCGAAAGCCACACTCCACAGTGTTATGCTCGCCAGCATCCAGGCGGCGGTGTGTTTTTTCGTTCCTCCTAAAACCATACTCATCAAAGCAGTCAAGTGACTCCCAACGAAAAATGGTCCTATGATCGCTAAACCTGGTAATCCGTACTTTCCCCAAATCTTCCTCGCTCTTCTTTCTCGCTTGGATTCTTTGACAACCGTGTCTTCATTATTTTTTTCAGTTTCAACAATAGTAGTAGCATTCAGTGTATCGATCTCTTCGTTCCTAACCTTCGCCTGTTTTCTGTTTTGTCTCCAGCGTTTAATTTTATCAATGAAGACAATCATCAGAATCACTGTAGCTAAGTTCCCTAGTAATGCTAGAAGCAAAACAGGTATAGGTGCCAACCCAGCTATTATTGCAATGGGGATGACAACGGCGACCTCCAAAAACGGTATTGCGGCAAGCAAAGCCACTAGTATATATGCCCAAAGCCATTCAATAATAATAGATCAACCTCCTACAGTCCTATTACGTTTACCTAAGTATAACATGTCAATATTGCACAAGTATGACAAAAACCCTTTCTCATTTAGGTACAAAGAACTAATTTTGTTCGCCTTCTACTCATTTCGACAAATCCCTTTACTCGACTTTATTGCGCTTGTAGCCGCCATAACCATCGCTTCCTCCATTAAGAAAGCGATCATAGATCCTGTGGCAACTGTGGCAATGGTTGTCTCCTACCATGATGCCGTCCAGGATGAACAGCCCGCTGTTAATATGAAAGAAACGCTAGCAAATGTGTCTAATGGATTTAAAAAATTATTAGCAAAAGAAAATGAACCTCTACCTCAATCATCTTCGGAAGCCAAAGGGGGCGTCTCGCTTAAAGGTTAATCTGGAACAAAACCTTAGTGATTAAGTTTGTGATTAACAGGGATGATGTAGCCCTATGCTCCTGACAGGTGATAGGACAAGGGCTACTCAGTCTCCTATTTATCGTTTCACAAATACCACATTATCGGTACCCTAAGTGATGTAGTTCATTGGCTATGACCTGATAGCCCTCGGCATTGGGATGTAGATGGTCAAGGAATAGCAACTCTTTCTCCCTGCCTTTAAACGCGTGATAAACATCCGTTACTTTGATATGCCCTCCCTCAAATGACCTTAATTCTTTGTTGAATCTTCTAATCCATTTATCTGCTAAAGCTGAGCCTGGATACGGGTTATATAAATCCACGAGCCTGATGATATAGCGCTTTTTTTGCTTCCGTTTAAGGTGGTCAATTTGCTCTAACATGGACTCAAGATTGATGAGGTGAATGTTGAGGGCACGCTCTAGCACTTTCTGATCATGAAAAGCGACGAAGGTATCTGACGCCCGACGTAAATCATTGCCACCTGCCGTAATGGTGATGATTCGAGCATGCTTGATCGCTTGCCGCACCACTTTGTATTCGAGCTTCTTCAAGATCTCACCCGTAGTGGCGCCGTGTTTGGCAAATATGAAATGGTGTATTTCTTTGCCCAGTGTGTTCTCGGCCATTTCTTTGTACCTTTTCACAAACCCTGACTTTAAGATTGCGCCGATTCCTAAGCTGAGAGAATCGCCCAGAGCCACATAAAAAAGAGCATTTTGACCACGCTTTTTCTTTTTTTTAGCCATCTTGATCGTCAACCTTTTCCTTCATAAATTCTATAGCACTCTTTATCTATATATTCAAGAAAGGAATAGGCCGTCACCAGACCATTGATTTCTCCTTTAGAGACGTTAAACTTAGAAACGTCGTTAGTTAGATTTTTACAAGTTGAAGATATCGGATAGCGTACGAAGCAATTGCAATGTCACATGCTTCAAAATGCTAGATATCCATTCTCCCTGCGATATGTGGCAACGTCATCCACGGTTATCATATTAATGCCATACTGATGTGAAAAAGCGATAAGCTCCTGCTCCCTCGCCATATGCCCATCTTCTTTCATGATTTCACAAATAACAGCGGCGGGATAAAGTCCGGCTAGGCGCATGAGATCAATAGAGGCTTCCGTTTGTCCTCTTCTTTCCAACACGCCATTCTGTTTGGCACGTAAGGGAAACACATGCCCTGGCCTAACAAAATCTGTGGCCTTGGCATCCGCATCAATCAATCTCCTAATCGTGGTCGCTCTCTCGTACGCTGAAATTCCTGTTGTAACCCCTTCTAGGGCATCGACAGATACGGTAAACGCCGTTTGGTGTGACTCCTCGTTTTTATTCACCATTTGGGGCAATTCAAGATAAGTGAGACGTTCTCCTAGCATAGGGGTGCAGATGAGACCACACCCATTCCGAGCCATGAAATTGATGTGTTCCCCAGTTACCATTTCAGCCGCGCAGACAAGGTCTCCTTCATTTTCCCTAGACTGATCATCCTGTATGATCACCATCCTCCCCTGTCTTACGTCAGCCATCGCTTGTTCCACTTTGTTCAGAGCGGTTTGTATCATTCAAAAACCTCCTTAAGATTTTTGAATTGAAACAACCTAAAAATGCCTCGCTGTGGTAACGGGGCATGAGGAAATAAGCCTTACGATTATATTTTTTAATCGTAAAGCCACTTGTACCTTCTCCCATCCGGACTATACCGTCGGCCTCAGGTTCTCACTAAGTCAGTCACCCTCCATCACTGGTCCGTCTACAATGCTAACGACAAATAAAACTTTGTGATGAGAAGGTGAGTCGCGGGCTTAAACCTCATGGTTATCACCGCCGGTTGGGACTTTCACCCGACCCCGAAGGTTGTATTCAATTCACTATCACTATATCATAATGCCATTAACATTTGTTTCCTTAATTTCAATCTTTGTTTAAGTCGCTTTAACCATTGGCATGCGTGACTGTCTCTGGTTGTTCACTATAGGTTTGTTCTCTCTCTTTCTGATCAGTTGTTCCGCTGGGATCTTGGTTGGACGTTCTCAACGGTATTTCTTTTAGAAAGAGGGTTAATAGGAATGCTACGGTGACAATGATGGCACTAAACAGAAACACAAAGGTCAAGGCGTCGCTTAACGCGACTTTCAACGTATCAATCAGCTGATCAAAGGCAGGCCGCATCTGCTCTGCTAGCCGTTGTCTGATGCCTTCCAAGGCAGCTGCGTCCATGAGAATCTGTGGATTTTGCATATCTAACTCTCCGGCAACAGCAGACGATGGCATGGTCACATCCGTTTTGTTTAGCCGATCAATTATCCTAGAACTCATCATATACCCCATAATAGCAACACCGACCGTTCCCCCTAATTGTCTACATAACTGGGAAGTGGCTGTGCCTACACCTAAATATTTGTGTGCGACCGCATTTTGGACCGTCAATGTGAAGATAGGCATCGTCAGTCCTAATCCGATGCCGGTGACAATGAGATTGAATATGAGTACAGGTATCGTTGTATCAGGTGTTAGGCTGGTATTGAGATAGATGCCTGTGGCCATAATCCCAAAACCGAGTAAAGCTATGATTTTATACTTCCCTGTTTTGGTGATCAATTGTCCAGCTAGTGCACTACAACTCACCATGGCAATGGTCATCACCATTTCAATTAAGCCTGAGGTTGTGGCCGATCGCCCTAGGACCCCTTGCACGTAAAAGGGGACGTACATGATAACACCGAACATGGCCATTCCTGCTAAGAAAGAGATCGTATTAGAGACCGATACGACACTATTGCTGAACAAATGCAGAGGCACGACAGGACTTTTGACTCTTTTCTCCACCATAATAAAACTGATAAGAGACAGTAACGAGAGTGTAAACAGCCCTATGATTTGATAAGACCCCCATGCATACTCTGTACCGGCCCAACTAAATCCGAGTAATAAACTAAGGATAAATAGGGTCAGTATAAAGGAGCCTAAGAAATCAATTTTTTCTTTTTCCTTAGGTTCCGCTTGTGGATAAAGTCTTAAAATCATAAAGAAAGCGATAATCCCAATCGGAAGGAAAATCCAAAAGACCCATGACCAATGCATGTGGTCCACAATGTAGCCCCCTAATGTGGGGCCAAACAAGCTAGAGAGCCCAAAGACACCCCCCATGAGCCCTTGCCAACGCCCTCTTTCTCGTGGGGCAAACAGGTCTCCTATCGTCGTAAAGGCAGACGACATGATCATCCCACCACCGAATCCTTGTAACCCTCTAAAGATGATTAATTGATAGATATGACTTGAAAAACCACTGAGCACAGCTCCTATCATAAAAATACAAATCCCTGTTAATATGAAAATTTTACGTCCGTATATGTCGGATAATTTACCGACGAGTATCGCTGTCACGCTTGATGTGAGCATATATATGGTAAAGACCCAGTTAAAATACTCCATACCACCAATGTCCGCCACAATTTTAGGTAGTGACGTGGCCACAATGGTCATATTGAGAGCAGCAAATAGCATGACAGACATAATCGCGATCATAATGGTCACTTTTTTTCTCATATCTAAATGTTCCAAGAAGCCATCCTCCTAATCAGACGAATGCTCTGCCTGATATTGATCTAATGCGTGATAAATCTTATTGAGTGAATGTACCGTTGCTGCCAACTCTTCCTCTGAGAATTGGCCGAAAATCGATTCAAACACCTTCACATGCGCTTTTTTTTGATTCAACACGTACGCAAGCCCTTTATCAGATAACGAAATCACAACCATTCTACGGTCATTGGCGTCTCTTCCGCGTTCAATGAGCGCTTGTTTTTCCAGTTTATCGGCGATCCCCGTCGCAGCCCCTGGTGTGATACCGAAATAATGGGCGATGTCTGTCATTTTCATCTTGCCATGCTCGTATATCATAAAGAGTAGGAATAATTGCCCGGGTGAAAGCTCTTGAGCATTCTGTTTCATCACATCGACACTCGAACGGTGCACTTTCTTTAAGGATATCAACAACTGTTCGTAGACGTTCATATCTGCATCTTGACTCATATTAGTCCTCCCATTGCATATCTTTATCTATGTCTATCGTCTTATCATTCTTTTACTAAACAAGTTATATCACTTAAACTTATAAGGCATAAATATTTTATTTACTAAAATATTTATATGTTAAATATAGTGCCTTCCCGAATTAATGTCAATAAAAAGGCATGATAAAAGAGAGGGGTCTTGCACCCTCTCTTTTTGCTAATCATGATATGGATGGATAAGTCCCTTCATTTCTTTTCATTTCTCCTACACACTAAAATACCGGCCCTCAGGATGAGCAAACACCATGGCTGTGACGGACGCTTCTGGCTCCATCATAAAACCTTCGGTCAAGTCTATTCCGATGTCTTCAGGTTGAATCAGCTCAAATAGTTTAGCTTGGTCTTCAAGGTCAGGGCATGCTGGGTACCCGTATGAGACACGAACCCCTTGATATTTCGCCCCGAAGCGGTCTTGCATTGTGAAATCTGTCGGATCGGGAATCCCCCACTGGTCACGCATCAGGTGATGAACGTATTCAGCGAATGCTTCTGCTAATTCTAACGCTAACGCTTGTAAGGCATGACTGCGTAAGTATGCCCCTTCTTCTTTCCACTGTTGAGCGAGTGAACGAATGCCCTCCCCCGCTGTAACGGATAGAAACCCTACATAATCCATCTCTCCACTGTCTGCTTGTCGTATAAAGTCTGCGAGACATAAGTAGGGGGCTTTTGTTTGTCTCGGGAAGCGAAACGTTTGAATGACCGTTTGAAAGTCTTGTGGGTCGTAAATCACGATGTCGTCATCCTTGGCCTGTGCAGGAAAGAACTGATACATCCCGTGTGCTTTAATGATTTGATCGCGCTCGACCTCTTCTAAGATATGATCAACTTCTGCTTTGAGCGAGAGGGCTTTTTCATTTTTTTGCTCCAATAGGCGCTTCACCTTGCCTTGTAATCCTAAATGTTTGCCTAATAATGTTTGCCAATTGAGATACGGCAACAGATGAGCGATAGAGAACTGCCTCAAAACATGCCGATTAAAATCCGGAGGGACCTGCACTGGCACCGATTGTGACACGTCTGACTTGGCACGCGTGGCCACAGCTTGGGCTTGGGAGACAGCCACTTCCTGATTGTAGCGTTCCCGTTGCGCTCGCTTTTCCACCAACTCAGACTCCAGCTTTTCTCTTTCGTCCTCTTGTTGTAAACGACTGGCTAGGGACAATCCATCCATGGCGTCTTTGGCGTAGAGCACAGGGCCTTCATATTCCGGCGAAATTTTATTCTCAGTGAATTTTCGCGACAATGCTGCTCCCCCTACAAGGATGGGAACGGATATGTTTGACTGACGTAAGTCTTGGGCTGTTAACACCATTTGTTGCGCTGATTTGACGAGTAGGCCTGATAACCCTACGATATCCGGTTGTTCTTGCCTAACCGCTTGGATAAGCGTTTGGGGCGTCACTTTTATCCCTAGGTCGACCACTTTAAACCCATTGTTACTCAAAATGATTTCCACTAGATTCTTGCCTATATCATGAACATCCCCTTTCACAGTGGCTAAGATGACCTTTCCCTTTCCACTGTCATCTTTGACTTCCATAAACTGCTCTAAATAGGAAACGGCTGCTTTCATGACTTCAGCACTCTGCAAGACTTCAGCTACGATAAGCTGATTGTCATTGAATAATTTTCCCACTTCGGCCATCCCTGTCATGAGTGGCCCATTAATGATATCCAGTGGGTCAGAAAAGACGTGTAAGGCTTCCTCTAAATCTGGTATTAGGCCTTCTTTCGTTCCTTCGATGACGTAATACGCTAAGCGCTCCTCAAGGCTCATATCAGTTTTTGGTTGTTTGTCAGTTGACTTTTTGCCGCGATAAAAGTTGGTCAAGGTGGCTAGAGTGTCGTCCGTTGTTGCAAATAATAATTGCTCGGCCATGACTCTCTCTTCCTCTACAATCGAAGCGTAACGCTCTAGTTTCTCAGTGTTGACGATGGCGTAGTCTAATCCTGCTAGAGTACAGTGATAGAGATACACCGCGTTAACGACTTCACGTCCGACAGGAGGTAGACCGAAGGATACGTTACTGACGCCAAGTATGGTCAGACATTCAGGTAAAGCTCCTTTTATCAGACGTATACCCTCGATGGTCTCCTTAGCCGCACCGATATACTGCTGGTCTCCCGTGCCCACTGGAAAGACGAGCGGATCAAATATTATATCCTGTGCCGGAATCCCGTATTTGTGGACAAGCAGGTCATGCGAACGTTTGGCGATCTCTAACTTGCGTTGCGCCGTGGTCGCCATGCCTTCCTCATCTATCGTACCCACAATAATCGCAGCACCATACTGACGCACGAGTGGGAGTACTTTTTCAAATCGTTCTTCACCGTCTTCCAAATTAATAGAGTTGATAATGGCTTTACCCTGACAGTATGTCAGAGCCTTTTCAATGACCCTCTCATCTGTCGAATCGATCATCAGCGGCACCTTCACTTTGTTGACCACCTGTTGTAAAAAGGCCTCCATATCCTCCAACTCTTCCCGATCGGGATCCGCGAGGCACACGTCTATAACATGAGCGCCCCCTTTGACTTGGGCCCGGGCGATCTCAGAAGCTTCCTCATACTTTCCTTCGGCTATTAACCGCTTAAATTTACGAGAACCGATGACATTGGTTCGTTCTCCGACCATTAGGGGTCTCATATCTTCCTCATAAATCAGCGGCTCAATGCCAGATACTGCGTGAGGATGGCGAGATGGTATCTGTCGAGGAGCATAGGGTTGAACGGCTTCTCGGATGGCACGAATATGCTCAGGCGTGGTCCCACAACATCCGCCGACCATGTTCAGCCAGCCCTTCTCCGCAAAGGCGGCCACTTTTTTGGCGAGTGAATGAGGGGATTCATGGTAATGGCCTTCTTCATCGGGTAACCCTGCGTTTGGGTAGCAGCTCACCGCCGTCGTGGCTAGTTCAGAGAGCGAACGAACATGATCGCGCATAAACTCTGGTCCTGTGGCACAGTTCAGCCCTACCATTAAAGGGTTCATATGCTCACAGGACAGGTAAAAAGCTTCAATACTCTGTCCGGCGAGCGTACTTCCCATAGGCTCAATCGTCCCGGACACAATGAGCGGTACGGAGATATCTAACGCTTTAGACGCGCGCTCGATGCCTAGGTATGCGGCCTTAACGTTACGCATATCCTGACTCGTTTCTAGTAGCAAGACATCCACCTTTCCTCTTAAGAGACCCCGCGCTTGTAGCTCATAAGCTTCGATTAACGCTGCAAATGTGACCCCACCCGTCACTGAAATTGATTTGGTGGTGGGACCCATGGCACCAGCTACGAACCGAGGCCAATCTGGCGTAGATACTGTATCTGCTGCCTCTCGTGCAAGTTGAGCAGCGACAAGGTTAATCTCCTCTGACAAATGTCCTAATCCGTAATCGTCTAGCACGATATTCGTGGCACCAAAAGTATTCGTTTCAATTAAATCTGCACCCGCTTCAAGGTACTGTTCATGTATATGTTTAACCACTTGGGGGGCTGTAAGGTTTAGATATTCATTGCAGCCTTCATACGCCTCACCGCCGAAATCCGACGCTTGCAAATCGGCGTTTTGTAACATCGTTCCTGTGGCTCCGTCAAATACGATAATTTTCTGTTCTAACTCTTTTTCAAATGATGTTTTACCCATGGTTGACCCCCTCTATCAATCCTTGCTCTTGTTGGTGATGCGTTTGTTTGGCGTAGTGTGTGAGTTCAGCGCTCAATTCATAGCGCAGGAACGGTGTGATCAAATACAGACGTGTAAAGTATTGCTGCACCACATCAACCAATGATTTGGCTATAGCCAACCCCTCTTCGGTTGCCCGCTGTGGATCATCTTTGTATTTTTCCATCCGTCGACGCGTCTCATCTGACAACTGTATGCCTGGTACTTCATGATGTATAAACTCGGCGTTGCGATAGCTTGTTAACGGCATAACGCCCACATAAATAGGTGTAGATAGATGCTTCGTATGCTCATAGATCTCTATAATTTGGTTTTCATCATAGATCGGTTGAGTGAGAAAGTAGTCTGCTCCTTGGCTTGCTTTCTTCTCCGCCCGCTTAACCTCCTGTTCTAGATGACGTACATTGGGATTAAAGGCGGCAGCCACCGTAAAATTGGTTTTCCTTCCTAATGATTTACCCGAAAAAGCCTGACCTTCGTTACACTGTTTAATCATTCTAATCAATTCTAAGGATGACAAGTCATAGACGGAGCTCGCTCCCGGGACATCCCCTACTTTGGCCGGGTCTCCCGTGATGACTAACACATCCTCCAAGCCCTGTGTCGTTAAACCCATTAAATGAGACTGTAACCCAATAAGATTTCGATCACGACAAGCAATATGGACAATTGGAGGAACATTGAGACGCTCTTTGACCATAAGCGCCATAGACTGATTGCTGATCCGGGGTGAGGCTAATGAATTGTCTGCTAAGGTAATCGCATCTGCGCCGGCCTCCTTTAATACCCGCGCGCCTTCCATAAAGCGCTCCGTGTTTAGCGTGCGCGGCGGGTCTAATTCCACGATGACGTGCGGGCGTGTGTCGTTATGGTGGGGCTCGATTTGACCACCAGCGTACACAACAGGGTCGGATCGTAGCGCCATGTTTTCACCCTGGTCCTCGTTGTCATCACCTACAGTAACAGTTGATGTCTCTCTTTCACTTTCTATCCTTTTATGATCTATCACAGCATTTTTAGCATGGTCCAGCTCTATTTCCTTAAAAAGTAGGGGACGTCGGTCTGAGACGGCTTTTGTAATGGCTTTAATATGGTCTGGTGTCGTGCCACAACATCCGCCTATCACACGTACCCCCTGTTCCCACAGTGCTCGTGCTGCCTCCTCAAAGTAGGCTGCGTTGGGGGCGTACTGGTATCGACCATCCCGATAACTTGGGAGACTCGCATTTGGATAGGCTGATAAGTAAGCGTGTTGTGGTAGAGGGACCTTTTCCAATGATTGAATCATATGATGAGGACCTAACCGACAGTTCAGGCCAACGACGTCTGCGCCATATGCTTCTAATTGTGATATTGCCTGGTGCAAATGAAGTCCCCCTTGAACGTAACCCACCCCATGCAAAGTCACTTGGGCCACGATGGGCTTGGAAGTCATACTGCGCGCACACTTCAAAACGGTCAGTAACTCTTCAAAGTCATAGTACGTCTCTAACAGCAAGCCATCCACACCTGCTTCTAACAACAGGTTCAACTGCTCCTGAAAACACTGTTCGATATCCGCTAGACGTGTCGTCTTACTTGGTAGCCCACGAATCCCCCCCATAGTGCCAAACACATAGCGGCTCTCGCTGTCCTTCGCTTGAGCGCCCTGGACCGACTGCTTGGCTACACGAACCGCCTGAGTATTGATTTCAGCAACACGATGTTCCAGTCCATAAGGTGCCAGCTTCTCAGTGTTTGCTGCATACGTATGGGTCTGTATGAGCCTCGCCCCTGCTTCAACATACGCACGATGAATGTCATAGATTTGTTCTGGATGAGTCAGGTTCAACGCTTCATAACACTGACCGACACCGTAAGAATACAGCAACGTCCCCATGGCCCCGTCCGCTACGATCATGTTTTGCTTCAGATCATCTATAAAGTTCACGATCTGACCCCCTCTACTGCTTGACTTGCAGGAGGTGTACCCTTGTTTTCTGGTAGATATCCACGGTCTCGGTCTGCTGTCCCTTCCCTTAGCGCTTGAAAGGCCTGAGTGAAATCAGCGATAAGGTCCTCGAAGTGCTCCAAACCAACAGATAATCGCAGTAAGCCATCCGAAATCCCCCGCTTCTCTCGTTCTTCCTTGGGCATGGCCGCATGTGACATCATAGCTGGATAAGACAGAATCGATTCTACTGCCCCAAGACTAACGGCAAAGACAGGTATGTTAAGGTGAGAGACAAATCGATCAACGGCGGCCTTATTCTTTAAGCAAAAGGAAAAGACGGCCCCCGGTCCTCTTGTCTGTTCAGCGTGACAGGCACTTCCGGGATGCCCTGGTCGTCCGGGATAATAGATGTGCTGCACTTCTGGAATCGTTGAGAGGAAATCTACTAGTTTCCATGCCGTCTCTTGAGACTGTTGTAAACGGACATGTAGCGTCTTTAACCCTCTCAACACGAGCCAACAGTCCTGTGCACCCAAGACGGCACCAAACGTATTTTGTAGGAAGCTTATGTCTTCAGCCAACTGTCCATCTTTCACCACAACGAGACCGGCTAAGACATCACTATGTCCAGATATAAACTTTGTCGCACTATGCACGACAAGGTCAGCCCCTAAGGATAAGGGTTGTTGTAAGACGGGAGTTTGGAACGTATTATCGACAAAGGTCAGACATCCATGCTGTTGAGCGAGTTGGCTAATAGCCCGTATATCTGTGATTTTGAGTAAAGGATTTGACGGTGTTTCAATATAGATCACTTTTGTCGTAGGCTTTAAATGAGCCTTCACTTGCTCAATGTCCGTCATATCTACAAACGTGTAGTCGATGCCAAAGCGCCTTAGCACGCCTGTCACCATACGGTAAGTTCCACCGTACACATCTTCAGATATGAGAACGTGATCGCCTTTAGAAAACAATAAGAATGCTGTTGAGATGGCGGCCATGCCTGAGGCAAAGGCAAAACCTCTCGTCCCCCCTTCCAATTGAGCGATCGTCTCTTCTAGCGCTTCCCGTGTTGGGTTGCCTGAGCGGCTGTAATCATAGGTGCCTAACGTATCCGTCTGACGCTGGTGAAAGGTTGAAGCGTGATGAACGGGTACACTGACTGCTCCCGTATCCGGCTGGACAGCATGCTCATTGTGAACCAACTGCGTCTCTGTTCGCACATGATAGTTTTGCTTACTCATCTATAGACACCCCCTTAGTTGAGGCCGTACCGGATGCCTTAACGTCAGACTGCACAGATGGTGAATGCGCCATTTTATTTTGCGTTTGGTTTATGGCCTGTGAGTCTGCTATGACTTTTGTATCTTCTATGGCTTGTGTGTTTGCTATCGCTTGTGTGTCTGCTATGGCTTGTGTGAGGGCTTGATCAAGATCATCGATGATATCTGTACTCTGCTCAATCCCTACTGAGATACGCAACAGTCTATTACACACGCCATTTTTGATACGAATATCCGCAGGTATATCGGCGTGTGTCTGCGTCGCCGGATAAGTGATAAAGGTTTCTACACCACCGAGACTCTCAGCAAAGGTAATAAGCTGAAGGTGCCTAAGCAACGGCCCGACCGCCTCTTCTTTTTTTATCCTAAAAGAGGCCAATCCCCCAATCTCAGGGTAGAACACGTCATCGACGTATTCATGTGCTTTGAGGTAGGCAACCACTCGCTGGGCATTGGTTTCCTGTTTTTCTAAACGGAGTGCTAAAGTTTTCATCCCTCTCATGAGCAACCAGGCGTCAAGTGAAGACAATGTCGATCCTATCGCATTATGCAAAGTGGCAAGTCTCTCACATAAATCAGCTCCTTTGGCCACAATAAGACCAGCTAACACATCATTATGTCCTCCTAAATACTTGGTCGCACTATGTATCACAATATCGGCTCCTGAACGAATCGGCTGTTGCCGCAAGGGTGTATTCAGCGTGTTATCCACGATGAAAGTGAGCTTGTGAGCTTGGGCGATAGCGCTTAAAGCTGCTAAATCTGCCTGATGCATCAAAGGATTGGTTGGCGTCTCTATAAAAATCGCTTTGGTATGACTACTGAGCGCTGTTGTGAATGCCTCAGGTTCACGGATATCGACGTAATGAAAAACAATCCCATAGCACTGGCGTAAATGCTCAAACAAACGATACGTCCCGCCATAAAGATCCTGACCAACGATGATCTCATCTCCTTGTTCAAACAAGCTTAATACTAATTGGATGGCGGCCATACCTGAGCTACAAGCGAATCCTTGATCTCCTTTTTCTAGATCTGCAATGGTACGTTCTAAAACGTCACGTGTAGGATTACCCGTGCGCGTATACTCGTACCCTGTCGATTGTCCTAGTCCACCATGGCGGTAAGCCGTAGAGAAAAAAACAGGTGTACTGACGGTTCCAGTTTCAGTCTCACTACGATTCCCAATCTGTGCGAGCTGTGTTTCTAACTCGTACGATTTCTCTTTTTGTCTTTTCATGCTCATCCCTCTCATCCCCCTATCCATCAAATAAAAAGAGGCCCTCATACTGACACATACGTTTTAAAACGATGTCATGTACGAGAGCCTCCGGTTGTCCGGTCAGCACTCTGCTGCTATATATTGACGCGTTTTTAGCATTGTTTCTAAATCCTAAGCCAAGTACAACAAGCTAAGTATAATGCGTTATATACAGAACTACGATTGACGCTTATCCTTTTGCTTGTTTCCTTTTTCAAGTGGGAATCTTTGTTTATCCAAGCGATGAATCTCTACGATTTGTGAATCGTGTACCACAATCTGTACTGAGCCATACTCCAATCCTGATAAAGCTTCGGTTATTCTGTTATACGTTTCGTGAGGGATTGTACTAGTTTCATTTTTAGGCATGGTTTCTCCTCCTCCACTATGATGTTCAGAGGCGTTTTTTTTTAAATAAAAAACGACCTCTGATAAGAGGTCGACGCTTATAAGTTTATTTTTAGTCCGACCTCTCATCTTTCAGAACCAAGCGTTCTGCTGGATTTGGCACCTTTTGTGTGGACTGTCAATCGAGAAGCCACACAATGGTTGCCGAGGTATCATAGGGCCAGTTCCCTCAACCTCTCTTGATAAGAGTTCTTAATGAATATGTGATTTTCAATTTGTAATTTTAACCAATTATACTCCTGACTTGAGGTCTCGTCAATGTATTTTTTAATTTATTTTTAATTTTTCTACACTTGATGTTAAACGCGCTTGTATTTGATCCTCTATCCATAAACTTATGAGCGGATGAGGTAGAATCGCTCTCCCTCGGACGTAACGCACCGACTGTAAACGACTTGGGATCACATGAGAGGTGAAGTAACCCTCAGCGATAAAAAGAGGTAAAACCACCATGGGAGCTTCTTGATTGACCTCTTCCAGGGATCGGATTTTACTTGGCAGTTGATCAGGAAGTAAGGTGGCATAGCTTACGTGCTCTAGACCTGTCTCTTTTTTCAACTGTCGCACGATGCTTGCTAAAACCGTTTGCCACTTTGTCAGCCAATGAGCCTTATCACTGCCATGAGCGACGAGCAATACAGGCTGATGGCTACTTTGCATCACCTGCCCTAGGCGCTGACGGAGGATGGACACTAGATTAGGATGATCATCAATCGGAGGACACCACTGTATTCTGGCATTCGTCCGTACTCTGGGGACGTCTGTTGGTCTTACACACCGCCGATTGATTCCAAGTATATATTGGATCTCCGCGAGATGCGTACTCCCTGAACAAACGAATAGCGGAACAACGATAATGTCTTGCACCCCTTGTTGTTCAAGTTTTTGCACACCTTCGGCGATGCTTCTCTCCTCAACAAGCTCCAAATAGCTGATCACCATCGGAATGGGTGATCGCACCCGCCGACAAAGCCGGTCAATTTGCTTAACCCAGTTCGGATTGCGTGAGCCGTGAGCGATGATGAGCACCCCTTGCCTTAAATCACCGCGAGACAAGCGTAGATTTGAATACATCCCACTCATGATAGACTCCTTTTGGTTCTTTTAACTGCTGTTCGGTAAATTGTAAAGCCTCACTAACTGTGGGAAAACGGCCACAGAAATAGTAACGCACCGCTGTGTTAAAAAGCACTTGGGCTCGAAAGTCGGCAATGTCTGCTGATGTATCCCCTTTTAAAATGCGCTGAATGATTTCAATTTGTTGTTCGAGATTTAACGTCTCTCGTGAACGATCTCTTTTGCGCTTAAGCCCGTAATCTTCAGGATCAATTTCCAATGCGTGAACCTCTTCGGGGGTCACCTTATAGTAGAAGCTCTTTCGATGTAAGGGGAGATCCTCTGAGCCTTCCACTCCCTGAACGATATATGCTTCCCGATAACCTAAAGCTCTCACGAGTGCCACATGTAAGTCGATGACAGTACGGTGAAAAACGCCGACGATTAACGTATGCGCCTGTGTGATATTAAGTAATTTCTCAACCGTGTTCAGAAATGTACGCACCCCGATTTCTTCTCGAATATGACGAATCTGGGCAAGTGGGGCACACAAGTGCTCTGTGAGCGCAAAACCCATGTTCGTCTCCTTCAATTGTTGATTGAGATCCTGTAATGTCTCCGACGTTGGCAACCCTAAGCCTTGGGCCATATCAGCCAACGATACACCCCACTTAGGAGGTAAACTTGGACTACTATGCGTATAGACCGGCACCCCACTCTGGGCCATTAAGATAGCTGAGGGAAGGGTAGCTGCAAACGTATGGCGCCCCGTATAAGGACCCGCTAAGTCTATGATTGGTTTAGAATGAAAATTTGTTGCCAATGTCTGTGCATTGGCGTTATTCATGATAGGGGCTCTCAGTCGTTTACAAAAAGCGAGCACCTCATCCACCGACTCCGTTTTCAGGCGTTGTGCGACGAGGAACGCCCCAATTTGCGCGTCCGTTGCTTCACCTGAGATGATACGTTCCGCTACTGATTCAGCCTGAGCATACGTCAAGTCTTTTGAACCTTTCTTTCCCCTGGCTACGATTTTTAACCATTGCTCCATGTTCAGTTCCCCCTTAGCCTACATGCTCAAGTCATCACGCCATCATTGCCTTTTCTACGCTTAGGCCATTGATATGTTAGTGGTTAGGACGCTTCTACTCCGATGGCAAGGATATCGTCTAGTTTTTGCTGGAGATGTGCCACTCCTACGCGTTGCACAAAGGCATAAAAGTCCTCACCGACATGCTTGTGTGCACTGAAGTAAGTGAGGAAATCTTCTAATACACGACCAATGGCCTCTCCGGGTATCTTCCCTTTTAATTTTTGGTTAAACGTTGGCGTCTCATGTAAAGTCCCACCGACATAAATTTCAAAAGCCTCCACCATTTTTTTATCTTTATTTTTCATGAGTCCCCCTTGGAGGCCAATATCGGCAATTTGCCTTTGCCCACAAGAATTGGGACAACCCACCATGTGAATGCGGACCGGCACATCAAGTGAGAGGCGCTCATCAAGCTTGAGGGCGATCTGTCTCATTCGCTCTTTCGTTTCAACGAGGGCAAGGTTGCAGTATTCTATGCCCGTACAAGACACGGAGTAGCCTATGAATCGGTTGGGCTCGGTTGTAAACCTCTCAAATATCTCTTCCTTCAATACCGTGTCAACTACCTCAGACGGTATGTGCGGTATGATGATGTTTTGCGTGTTACAATTGCGTAATTCGCCTTGACCAAACTTTTCCGATATACGTGCGAGTTCATATAGATCTGCCGACGTCATACGCCCCATAGGGACATTAGCCCCGATGTATTTCAAACCAGGTTGCTTTTGGTCGTGAACACCGTAAAAATAACCGCCATTCCAGCCCTCAAAGCAGTTGACGCCCCGAGATGGTAGATCGATATGTTCTAACAGCTTTTCTTTAAACTTTTCCACTCCCCAATCATGGACCAGAAACTTTAAGCGTGCCCGATGTCGCTTGTCACGATAACCATGGTCACGGAAGATGGTGGTCACGGCAATGGTGACATCCTTGACTTGTTCAGGGCGTACGAACACATCTAGTTCTTGTGCGAGATAAGGCTTAGAAGA
Organism: Caldalkalibacillus salinus; assembly: GCF_016745835.1. Classification (NCBI taxonomy): domain Bacteria; kingdom Bacillati; phylum Bacillota; class Bacilli; order Caryophanales; family Bacillaceae; genus Caldalkalibacillus; species Caldalkalibacillus salinus. The sequence continues at coordinate 22,982 of NZ_JAERVL010000013.1, forward strand.
TAGCCCTCCACCGACATAAACGTGAAAGCCACGTACTTTTTCTCCATCTATGTCCTTCATTGCCGGGATGAAAGACAAGCAATTGATTTCTGCATGCTGGGCGTTATAGACATTAGATGAGATAGATATTTTATATTTTCGCGGAAGGTTAGAGAAATCTGAATTGCTTTGAAAATAGTGATAGATGTCCTGCACCATATCCTGCGTATCCACCAATTCATGTGGATCAATGCCCGCTAAAGGGTTACCCACAATCGTACGCATAATGTCACCACAAGCGCCAACGGAAGATAGCCCTACTTCAGATAAACGATCGAAAATATCAGGGATGTCTTCTATTTGCAGCCAGTGGAATTGAATCGCTTGCCGCGTGGTAATATCTATGACATCACGACCATAATCTTTGGCTATAGACGCTAATACTTTCGCTTGATCATTCGTCATGATCCCTGAAGGAATGTTCACTCTCATCATAAAATAGCCGTCTTCCTTTGGTTTTTGGAGATATAAACCTGCCCATTTAAAATGGGACCAAAGTTCCTTGGGGATGGATTGAAATCCTTCTCGGGCGAAAGTCGGGATGTCCTGTAGGATCTCCAGACCGTCCTTTTCTAGCTTCATCTTTTCTTCTTTGCTTAGTTTTTCTTGCTGGGCCCATACTTTGTTATAGCTCACACTTTCCCCTCCGTTCTCAATATTTCTTGATTGTTCAGATAGGTTACAATCTGCTCTACAGCTTCCGCCACACTGACCTTATCCGTTTCAATTACAATTTCAGGGTTAACCGGCGCTTCATACGGTGCACTAATACCTGTAAACTGCTGAATCTCTCCCTTTCTCGCTTTACGATAGAGGCCTTTAGGGTCTCTTTTTTCACACTCGGATAACGGACATTGAACATACACCTCGATAAAGGCTTCCTCATCTAGTAGTTGTCTCACCAGCTGACGATCACTCTGATAAGGAGAAATAAAAGCCGTCATGACAATCAATCCTGCATCAACCATTAATTTGGAGACTTCGCCGATACGACGAATATTCTCTCGTCGATCAGCTTCACTAAACCCCAAGTCCTTATTTAAACCGTGGCGAACGTTATCTCCATCTAAAACATAGTTATGGGTCCCCATTTCATAAAGTCGTTGGTCTAAAGCGTTGGCGATCGTTGATTTGCCAGACCCTGAAAGACCAGTTAACCATATCGTGCAGCCACGATGGCCATTTAGATTAGCACGATTTTGTTGGTTCACTTGGCTTTGATGCCAATAGACCTGAGACGTAAGCGTCGTGCTCATACTTTCACCTCCATTCCTTGTATCAACACATTCGCAACTTCAGGCCTGCTGAATTCTGGTGGCGGCGCTTCACCATGCCGTAGCATCTCGCGTACTTTTGTACCGGATAGTATGAGCCTTTCCGACGCCTCGTGAGGACAGGTCTTACTCGAAGCCATATTGCCACACGCACGGCAGTAAAAACTATGCTCAAAGAAGAGGGGTGTAATCCCCAGGTCCTCGTACGTAAAAGAGGTAAATATCCGTTGCGCATCGTATGTACCGTAGTAATCCCCGACACCAGCGTGGTCACGGCCCACAATAAAATGTGTGCACCCGTAATTTTTACGTACAAGGGCGTGGAATATGGCCTCACGTGGACCAGCGTATCTCATAGCGGCAGGGAATACGGCTAAGTGGACCCTATTCTGTGGATAATAATGTTCCAAAAGCACGTCATAGCTTTTCATACGAATGTCGGCTGGTACATCGTCAGCCTTTGTTTCACCTACGAGTGGGTGAAGCAAAAGACCATCCACTATTTCCATCGCTGATTTCTGTATATACTCATGGGCTCTGTGTACAGGATTTCGTGTTTGAAACCCCACGACCGTTTGCCAACCGAGTGATTGAAACGCTTGTCGAGTTTCTTGCGGGTCTTGGTGAACGGTCGGAAACGCTTTTTCCGGCTTTCTTACAAGTGTCACCGGTCCTCCAAGATAGACCTCTCCGCGTTGGAATAACTTTTGCACCCCTGGATGCGCCTGATCGGATGTTCCGTAAACATGAGTAGCTTCTGATGTCTTATCAGGTTCATAGATATCTTCAACGTCTAATACCCCATAAACTGTTCCGTTGTAAGATAAACGAACACGTTCTCCAACATGTAATGTCTCCGCATGAAGACGAGAGACGGGCAAAGTGATCGGAATACTCCACACCAGACCATTGGCTAGCCTCATGTTTTCAACGACGGGAGTGTAATCTTCTCTCGTAAGAAAACCTTCAAGAGGACTATAAGCCCCGTTGGCAATAAGAGTCAGATCAGATAGTGCCATAAGGTCTAAAACCACTTCTCGTTCAATTGTGCTTAGGTCCAGGTTTAAGTTGGTTCTGTCTATTAAATGTCCCCCGTGTGGGATGCTCTTGCTCACATCTATCACTCCTTGCAGAAATATTTAGTTGCAAATAACCCTCCAAAGTAGGTGAATTTACAGTTGCCTTTGACTTTATGGATTGAGATTGGATTAAGGCCAAGATTAAGGCTAAGAGGTTAAGACTGATGTAACCCACATTCGGTCTTCGTTTGTCCTGACCAACGACCGGCTCGACTATCCTGTCCTTCCCTTACAGCGAAGGTACAGGGCTCACAGCCAATACTTGGATATCCCTGATCATGTAAAGGGTTATACGGCAATTTGTGCCTCATGATGTAAGTCCAGACGTCTGACCACGTCCAGTGGATCAGTGGACACACTTTGATAGATTTAAATTTATGATCTAAGTTAATGAACTGAGTATGGGCCCGTGTATGCGATTGTTCACGACGTAGACCGGATAACCACGCTTTCGCAGGAGATAGCGCCCGCTTAAGAGGCTCTATTTTACGCAACGCACAACAGAGATCGGGGCTCTTTTTCCACAGTTGATCTCCATGTTGCTCCGCTTGCTGCTGTATTGTCAGTTCTGGCTCAGTCATGATGATCTGTAATTCGGGAAAACGTTGCTTGACCTCATCGATCAACTCATACGTTTCTTTGAAATGCAGGTGCGTATCTAAAAACACCACTTTAGCTTTGGGCTGAACTTGGGCAATATGGTGTAGAAGAACGATCCCCTCCGCTCCAAAACTACAAGCGTAAACGAGTTCTTCCCTATACGTGTCATAAGCCCACTCAATGACACCAAGCGTATCCGTATTGTCTAACACTTCATTCATTTGATCTAAATCTGTTTGATTGATCTGGTCGTAGATCAACGGTTTATGGTTCATCCGTTTCATTTTGGACTTCCCCCTTCTTCTGATGCTGTATGTTCCCCCTGATCGCCATTTTTACCAGGAGGACTATTCCTACAAAGGCCAAAATCGTACACATGCATAAGAGAACGGCATTGGTGTAATCGGACATCATGAATACACGCACTAAACTATAGGCCACCACTAGAGATATAATAGGGGAGGCGATCCACACCTTTATAATCCTTTGCACGATCTGTTTGTGCCACACTTGCATGCCTGTATCAGCCATACCGATACCCACAATCGCTGACGTTGTGACTTGGGTTAAAGGGACCGGTATGCCAAACAATGAGGCCAACAAGACTAAAATCCCTCCCGTTCCAGATACGGCACTACCTTGTAATAACGTCAGTGAGGTGATTTTTTTGCCGTTTGTTTCTAGCACCTTACCTCCTAAAAGAACGGCCCCGAGTGCCATAAATAGCGCCCCTAACCATGTCCCGTTTTCTTCACTTACGAGTCCTGCCCCGATAATCGGACCGATGGCATTGGCTACATTGTTCATCCCTGCTGCGAAAGCTTCAATACAGCCCGTTAATAATAGCAGGATAATCAGGGGGCGGCGCCATTTTCCATTTTTAGCTTCTAAATGAGGCCATCTTTTGTCGATCCAAGACAAACCTTTACCTAAGACAAACGCAATCATGAGCGCCGTAAGAGGGATAGCGAACCAAAAAAGGACAATAAAAAGCGTATGCTCTATGAAAAGTGATTGAAAAGCGATGCCCACACCCACTAATGCACCAACAGTGACCTCACTCGTTGATAAGGGAATACCGAGTATATTAGCCATAAAGAGCGTTAAACAGGAAGAAATTAGTATGATTAGGACCACTTCAACTGTGAGAATGTGAGAAGGCAGTATATTCTCTCCGATGGTCTGAATCACCTTATCACTACCCAACATGGCACCGCCAAAAGCCATTACGGCAACCAGACATAGTGCAAACCTTCGGCTACGAACAGCACCACCGCCATAAGCAGGACCCATTGTAGCAGCAGCGCCACTTGCACCAATATTAAGAGCAAAAAGTAACGCGATTATAATGGTTAGTTCAGTTAATATCATGATTGAAACACCCTTCACCTTGCTTACCACCTGTACCTGTCCTTACAGGTACCTGTCTTTGTCGGTAACCCAAAAGCAAACAAAAAGAGGCCCCCTAGTTTCTCTTGTTTATAGAGAAACCAGGAAGCCTCCGGTTGTCCGGTCAGCAAGTTATCCAGTCTAATTTATGTGTCTATGTTTATGTGTTGGCGTGGTTGTAATTATGTGTGTTGGGTTTTAGTGCTAAGTGGTGCTACCAGGGGAGATATCATGCTCCCATGCTATTCGATGCACTCTCACTATGTCCTTGGTCGTTATTATATACCTAGTATTCCTAGTCGTCAACTAGTATTTAAATGAAACCTGAATACTTCAAATGATTGAAATGTTTTGAATCGATTGAGCGTAGAAGATTATACTGATGCTGTCTGAGACTTTTGAGTTGTTTGGACCGTACGTTTACGGCTTTTGTACCAAATGATACTAAATAAAACTAAGGTTAAAACGAGGCTGGAATGAAAGATGACATGAACGGTGTTAGGCACAATGCCATTCATGTATGGTAGAAACGCATGCGTGTTGCCAAACATGGTATTGTATCGATCGACAAAGGCGGCGTCCCCCGTCCCGAATAAGTAGGGTACCCACCAAGCCATAATAGCACCTATGAGCACTGAGGTGTAAGAGATAAAGATGAACAAGCTCGCTACGAGAGGGTATTTTTTACCCATATAGATGAGTGTTAAGGTCACCCCTATCAATGGCCATATACTATTTAATACCGTCCCTCGAATCATTTCTCCTGTACTATTCTCAGCTTTTACTGCTTGCACGTCGTTCAATGAACCTATAGGTATCCAATCGTGAAACAAACAAAACATGAGAATGAGGCCTTGTACACTTAAAAATACGTACTCCATACGCGTGACTTCTCGCTTCATGACATACTCCTCTCTACTTAAACAATATTTGTAATTGATATACGCTTATACTATAATATACCATTTCTAGTTTAGCAACAGCATACTGTCTTTAAAAAACTAAAAAAACTGTTCTACGTCAAATGTTGGGTAGGGAAAGAAGACCTGAATAAAGGCGGCAGATAAACCCTTCAGCACATCCCTTCATCCCCCATGTCTGAATTCATATAGCAGTTTCATAGGTGTATTGTAGAGCTTAAAAAAGTGGAAGACCTCATCTTCCACTTAAGTACTGCTGCTATTGACTTAGTCATCCTATGTGGCTTAGTCATCCTATGTGGCTTAGTCATCCTATGTCACCCATTGGTTGGCATCGTTAGAAATTTTGGCTAGTATGTAATGCTTAACATAATCGCTGAGTAGCTGGTGATCACAAACAACACGCTAGCACTTAAAGACACTAAGGATGAATAGTCGCGTTTGAATGAGACAACGGAACTTACGAGTAGCGCAATCGCTATAACAAATAGTAAGATACTTGTCACATTAAAACCAAATGTCAGTGGTATATCGGACTGTACAACGCCCTGGTGAAAAAGAGTGAACAGCGGTGAAGGCCCCTCATGTGACAAAACACTATGAATATCGTGAGGTGGCGCTTGCTGACTTAGAGCCGCCGTTGCTGTCAATATCAAGATAATAATAATGCTTTCTGCCCTCATCCAAGGATACGGGTTTGTGATAGATTTGCTCGACAATCTTCTTTTCATTAGAAAGCCATTAATGAAAGCAAACGCGAATAAAGGTATAATGAGTAAATGTTTAATTAACAAAGATTGTCCGTAAGAAATGGCCCAGGTACTAGGATAGGCCTCAAAACTATTAACGACTTTCATCAGTCCAAATCCGGCGGCTACGATGAGAACGACACAAACCGTCGCAACGGGATGGTACCATGTTAGAAAGGAACGAAAGTGTTTGGCCTCTTGGCCCCACCATCCTATCACGAGCATGATGCCCACCCATACAGTGACGCAGACAAAATGAACGGTTTGAGAAATGAAACCTATGCTTTTAGATATAGACGCCGCATGACTCGTCCAGCAAATTAATATAACAAGTAATAAAATAAACATCATCGCAATGATGGAAATTGATTTGCCTTGTGGATGATAAAACACGCCTTTTTTCTTTTCATGAATAAGTGATATAAATCCTAAAATGATACATATTAGAGTGATTAAAATCCACACTTGACCTACACTCGATACAAACGTCACAGACAGAAGCGCATCGGTCCACCCAACTCTATCTTTAAGGTATAAAATAATGTCTAACGCAGGAAAATACGAAAACACTGTTATAGCGATTAAAGACGTCATCAGCACCGACGTTGGCATATAAACTCTTGGTTTTTTATCTATGGGGATTAATTGTAAAATAAAATGTCCCAGAAGGATACATATCGAAACATAAAGCAATGTCTGGCCCAATGTATAGATCATCTAACCGTTACTCCTCCTACTCACATACCAAAAACTAGATCCACCTAACAAAACGATGATAGACATCATCGTTATAAAAGGAAAGGACTGTTCTTGGTGTGCATGAGAGGAAGCATTCTGAGACAATGTTTTAGTGTCTGTACTGTCCGATTCTAGTGATTCAGCATGCTTTTCCTCATCTATCTCTGTTCCGTCCTGCTCTTCGGATCTTGTATGCTCCACTGATGTAGATCGATTCTCCCCCTGTGCTTCCCCATTGGCTTCCTGTTCAGGACGAGGTTGATCAGCATGAACATCGAAAGAAAAGCTTCCTTGGATCAGATGGCCGTCAGCTCCGATAATATCCCAGTTTACAGTGTATGTACCCGTCGTTAACCGTTCTGTCATCGTGCCACTCATCACGTTCTTTTCTATGTTGGTTGAAGATGTCTGATAGACCTCTCCTGCTTCATCCACGACTTCAAAAGTACTTTGTGGCTCTACTTTCGTATCAAAATATAATATTATTTCTTTTACAGGTTGTCCTACGTCTGCCCCTGCCTGTGGATTGGAATCATTAAGATATGTATGGGCTTGAGTTGTAGTTGGGAAAAATAAAAGTAGGCTTGCAGCCATGATTAATATCCTTTTCATCAAAGTCCCGCCTTTCAAGTCCTTAAAGTCCTTACCGTTTCTGTATAGGGATTATGGCAACTCTTTTGCCTCTCAACTCTGCTTTTTCTCAACTAAGCCTCTTCCTAGCATAAACGCTGAATTTTTTGTCGATTCTTAATTTAAGGATAAATCTTTTGTCAATCATTGTCGAGAACCATATTTTAACCATCAATATTCAATGTTTCCATATTTTTATATTTTTTATGTGAATAATGCCCCAACAATACGATGATCAAAATGGGCGGAAAAAAGAATCGTGGTTTTAACCATATCATTGAGCATGAAACACCAAAAAGAGTAGCAAGCCCTTACCGCCTACTACTCTTCAAAGTTAAATGACTTTGTTTAGCTCAGATGGCCTGTTTTTTTCAAGTCTTTACTTCGGATCATTTTTATTCTTTTAACGTACTAATCGCTTTTGCTATGGTCACTGTACGTTTCGCTTGGTGTTTAACCGCTTCCTCAACATCTTCTTGCATATGACCATCTTGGTCTACAGTGACACTCGTACCGTATGGGTTTCCACCTGAAGTGAACGCCACAGGATCAGTATAAGCAGGCGACGCAATAATGGCGCCCCAATGGTGCATCGTTGTGTAGAGATTTAAGATGGTGGCCTCTTGTCCTCCATGTGGATTATTTGCTGAGGCCATTGCACTGACAACTTTGTTCACTAGTTTACCGTTAAACCACAGTCCTCCCGTTGTATCGAGGAACTGTTTCATCTGAGCGGGTACGTTACCAAAACGTGTTGGCACACTGAAGATAATAGCGTCAGCGTTTTCTAGGTCATCTAAGGTGACTTCAGGTACGTCTTGAGTGGCTTCGATATGCGCTTTCCATGCTGGATTGGACTCAATCGCATCTTTAGGGGCAAGCTCAGGTACTTTTAAAATTTTCACATCTGCACCTGCAGCCTTACCTCCTTCTGCTGCCCATTGTGCTAATTGGTAGTTTGTCCCTGTTGAACTATAATAAATAATCGCTAACTTAATGTCTGCCATCGTATCATTCTCCTTTGTGTTTTTTCCAAATAACTTATCTAAGAATCCCATGTCAGTCACCTCTACTCATATTTCTGCCCACGCTGAGATCGTATGTTATACCACCTCCAAGAACAACTGGATACACGTCAACGACTGTTTGTCCATATTTATTGGTTACCCAATTAGAGGGTAATTTATTCTTAAAAGCCAACATAGCGCTTGACTATGTTGATTTTTTAAGCAAAGTTTTAAACAAAACAAATAACTAATATATCGTCTAGTTCATTTAAAAAGTAAGCACCTTACCTGTAGGTATGAGAACATAAGCAGCATTCTAGAAGGTTAGTAACGGGCTTGATACCAGGCCGCTGCCGCTTGTACTTCGGTCTGGGTTAAGCTATGCCCCTGTTGTTCCCAATGGAGTTCAACCTCGGCGCCAGCTTCTTGTAAAGTATCTTTAAGCTCCATAGACTCTTCAGGGGAACAAATGGGGTCGTTCTTCCCTGCTCCGATAAAGACAGGCGTAGCTGATAAGTCGGGTAACGTCACTCCTCTTCTTGGTACCATAGGGTGGTGTAGGATGGCCCCCTTCAATGCGTTTTCATAATGATAAAGGAGGCTACCGGCTATGTTAGCACCATTAGAGTACCCCACAGCCAGTACATTTTGACGATCAAATCCGTACTGCTGCGCAGATTCGTCTAGAAATTGATTCAATTCTTTTGTACGAAAAATTAGATCATCCTCATCAAATACGCCTTCAGCTAAACGGCGAAAAAATCTGGGCATGCCGTTTTCGGACACGTTCCCTCGAACACTTAACACGGAGGCTGTGTCATCGATCATGGCCGCGAGAGGGAGTAAGTCTCTTTCATTACCGCCTGTGCCATGGAGTAATAACAGTACGGGCTTCGTTTCATCTGATCCTTTTTGAAAAATATGTTCCATCATGATTCTCTCCTTTATCGTCTGATAAGTGTATGGCGTGCGTCTAGGGTTTGGTTAATGTCATACCCTCGCATAGCTATCATGCTCTTGTGCCAGAAGACATGTGAACAGCGGTTTAACGGGCATCCTGATCTTGTTCAGGTACAGTGATCGGTTGAAGATGGTCCTCAATCTTCTCTCTCTGTGTTTCATACCATTCTGGTAGCTTAAGTGAGTGCCCAAGCTCATCGTAAGTTTCATCTACTTCAAATCCGGGTGGGTCGGTGGCTATTTCAAATAGGATTTGACCATGCTCCCGGAAGTAGATGGAGTTAAAATACTGTCTCGGTTGCACCGGAGTGACGTGATAACCCTGGTCTTGTATGAGTTGTCTCCACTCTAACTGCTCTCCATCATCTTTCGTTCGCCAGGCGATATGATGAACCGTACCAACCCCAGTCACTCCTCTCTGTCTAGTTGTAAGACTCATGTCGATGATGCTACCGATGTCGCCCGGGGCTTTAAACCGAAGGAGGTCATTTTCCGCTCCCCATTTTTCCAGGCCCAGTATATTAGTGAGAAGGCTTTCCGTATACTGTGGGTGGTGAGACCATAACGTTGCGCCAGCAAAGCCTTTAATGGCCACTTCGGGGGTAATTTCACCAATTGCCCACTGACTTAAGTCACCTTGATTATTTTCAACCAAGGATAGCTTTAGTCCATGAGGGTCTTCAAAGTGGATCGACTTCTCTCCGAAACGTTCAAGGTGATTATAGGGTACCTTAAAGTGGGCTAGCCTTTCCTCCCAGAACGCTAAACTGCCTTGTGGTACAGCAAAAGCGGTCGTTCCCACTTGCCCGCTCCCCACTCTGCCACGTCTCCCATTAGGCCAAGGAAAGAAAGTCATAATCGTGCCCGGACTGCCACTATCATTACCAAAATACAAATGGTACGTCCCGGGATCATCAAAATTCACGGTACGCTTAACTAGACGTAACCCTAGTAGGCCGGCGTAAAAATCGACATTCTCTTGAGGGTGGCCTACAATTGCAGAAATGTGATGAATGCCCATCGTTTGTTTCGCCATATATCCCGCTCCTCTTCGTTGTATTATTTTTTTTAGCGTATCCAACCACGTGAATGATCAAACCAACTACCCTAATATCATATATCTTTATTTCGAGATATTTTTTTTATAAAAAATGATGACCGAGACCATCACGAATCATCATTTAAAGCCCTTAAACCATAAAACCCTTTACTATAAAACCCTTTCATCTGGCGTCATACTTGACGCATTCAGTCTTCGGATTTAGGACTGCTCAGGTTGCTTTTTATCTATCAATTATATAGTTTATAGGTTTGGCAAGATTAGGCATCAATGTCTTTGACGAATAACCCTAGCTTTTTCAATTTATCAATCATTGTTGCTTTCTCGTCATTATCTAACACACTAAACATCTCTTCTAAAGCCTCACGATGTCTGGGAAAGATATCATCCATAAGCGTTTTACCATTGGTCGTAATCGCAGCATACGTCACTCTGCGATCCTTAGGGCAGGATCGACGCTCAAGGTACCCTTTTTGTTCTAATCGATCAACGACATAAGTGATGCTGCCACTTGCTAGAAGAACCCTCTTTCCTATTTGCTGAATCGGTTGATCCCCTTTATGGTATAGCAACTCGAGGACTTGAAACTCAGTTGGATTCAAACCATGACTTCTCATATCCGATTCAACGCGGTCCGCTATTTCTCGTGCTGCCTTGTTCAAGACAACGAATAACTTGAGTGCGAGATCATTTTCATTATTCTTTTGTGTATTCATCAATGTCACACCTTTAATATATCAACAACATTTTTTCGCATTTATCTCGAATTCAAGATAAATATACTTTATTCTGATTCCAATGTCAAATGATAATCTGAAGCTTTATCTCAAACTTGATGAATTCACCTTTAGTATATAGACACATGTTTATATTTAATGGTTGCAAAAATCGAGTAGGAGGGGAAATAACCCCCGTCCTCTCACACCACCGTGCGTACGGTTCCGTACACGGCGGTTCAATAGTTTGAGTGTGCTTTCTCGAGGAGTTGGTTCAGGTCTTTCAGACCAACTCTCTCGAGAATTTCATTTTTAATGGCTCGATGTAGAATAAAGCTGCAGGCGATATGCCAGTGCCCTTTGCGTGTGTTGGCCCATTCCCAAGCTTTTTGTTTTGGTATTTTAAGTTTCATTAGACTTTTATATCTTGTTTTGACTTTCTTCCAGCGTTTCCATATGATTTGTCTAATTCTCCTTCTTAACCATTGGTTAAGCGAGCGAATATAGTTCTTCATATAGCTAATGCCATAATAGTTAATCCATCCAGTCGTTACTTCATTTATTTCTTTGATGATAAGCCGGATGTTGCCATAACGGTTACGCTTTGTGAGTTGTCTAAGCTTCTTTTCTAATTTCTTTTTAGATTTGTTATGTGGACGAAAGCCTACACCATCCTTTGTAACGTGTAGGCAAAAGCCTAGAAACTTACGTTTCAACGGGCTTCCAACTTCACTTTTCTGACGGTTCACAACGAGTTTCAGACTATTTTCCAAGAAGTTGGTTATGCTTTCCATCACTCGGTACCCTGCTTTTCTCGATTTCACATAGATATTACAGTCATCGGCATATCGTATGAATCGATGTCCGCGTTTCTCCAATTCCTTATCCAGTTGATCAAGATAGATGATGCTCAATATCGGAGAGAGGTTTCCACCTTGAGGGCAACCAACCTCAGTTGAGTAGACTTTGCCATCTATTGAAACCCCACTTCTGAGAAATTTCCGAATGAGTCGAAGAACTATTGGGTCTTTGATATGTTCTTCAACATGGTACATAAGCTTGTCGTGGTTTACCGTATCAAAATATTGTTTCATATCAATATCAACTACGGTTCGATAACCTTTCTCATAATATTCTTTTGCTTTTCTCATTGCGTCATGCGCACTTCGTTTTGGTCTGAATCCGAAGCTCGAATCAGAGAAAGTTGGGTCAACCACCTTCTCTATGACTTGGTGAATGGCTTGTTGTACGAATCGGTCTGTTGCAGTTGGGATTCCTAGTTTTCTTTTTGACCCATCTTCTTTATCGATTTCCACGCGTTTAACAGGTTGAGGCTCATATGAGCCGTCTTTGATTTGAGATATAATGGATTTCTTGTTTTGTACTAGATGTCCATAAAGTTCTTCCACTTCCATCTCATCAATACCTGCAGAGCCTTTATTAGCCTTTACTCTCTTGTAAGCGAGATTCAAGTTGTCATGGCTAACAATTTTGTTTATAAGGTTGTACACACCATCTTTTCTTTCACCTTCACCGCGAGAAATACTACACACTCTCCCATTATCTTCGGATTCCATCCTATTCTCCTGAGAGTAGTCGTCCTTGAACGTTGTCTGTGATTTTTGCATTTCTCACACCTCCGATGTTTCCAAGATTACTATTGTTCAGCCCTTCATCCTTTAGGATTACTATGGCTTCTGCTGACTTCTTACAATTCATCAAGACATCCTTGCCTTGATTGTTCCTGTGGGAAATTCCTTCCCTCTTGTCGGGAACCCTTGTAAGACCTCCCCGGGTAAGAACTATAACCTTCCTCCCACGTAACTGCTGTATTTACTGTATGGAACTCGGGCAGTATTGGACTTTGTTTTGTAGTGCAAACTCGTCCGTTCCATTTCAGCCTTATATACAGTTCCTGTTCGTCAGTCCGGGAGTTTGCCTCCGGCTTCCTTCAGATTCCACCTCACGGTGGACACCCTTGCCTTTGGCTAACAGTTCCTACTGCCAAGCCTGTAGTGGACTTTCACCACCAAGTTATAATCCATGCCGGGCACACACTTAAAAAAAGCTTGGCACAAGGCCAAGCTTTAAGTCATACAAGTGTTCATATTTGAACGCCTGTGCAATGCTCATGTTAGAACTACATTTTTTAATGTTCTCCACGACGCTCTCTTAACGATTTCATAAACGCTTGTTCATCATCAAAGGCCTCTAATCCTTGTAGATATGAAATAATCTGTGGGAGCTCAGTGTTATCTATTAATCCAATAAACTCCCCAGCCCCTTTACCATACGCATAAAGGGGCACATCTACCCCTGTATGATATCTCGATCCCCAACTGATCATGGCATACTCAGAAAGAACCGGGCCTATAACCTGACCGAGTTGTCCCCAGTCTGAATTGACTATCGTTAGAACATCATCTTCTGTCACGTCGATACCCGAGAGCTCACTCACGATGCTCTGTATTTTAGTGAAGTATCCGTAAGTTGGTGTCTCATCATCCCATTCTACCCCTACGTCCAAGTTAAGCCATTCTGAGAGTTGTGTGAGTGAGACATAACTATTATTGTTAACTAACTGAATTCTCTCGTCATTCGGATGAATCACGATAGTCTGGTTATCCTGATCATGAAGGTCTACACTAATCTCATTTGTCGCAGACTGGTATTTCACTTGTCCTCCCAGCGTATCAATCGTCTCCCGTAGGGGGACGAATACTTCTTCATCTACCAGGATAGCTTTTTCCAAATTCAATACCCATTGAGCATCCGTCTTTAATTTATCTGCTATGGCTGCACTACTTGCTTGAGCCTGTTTTAATGCTTGTATGTTTTCATTGTAGCCCCCTGCTGTTGTACCGATGTTCATCCCGCCAGTTTCGTGGTCACCTACCACTATCACAAGTGTATTCTTGTCTTCTTGAGCAAAATCAAGTGCTTCCTCTACAGCTTGGTCAAAAGCGATTGTATCAGTAATAGCGGCTACAGGGTCATGAGCATGTCCTGCCCAATCAATTTGACTTCCCTCTACCATTAGAAAAAAGCCATGATCATTACGCTGGAGTTGTTCGATGGCGTATGCCGTCATTTCAGCTAAACTTGGAACATGTGGCTCCCGATCAATATCGTACTTAAGATCTGACATGGCAAATAAACCTAACACTTTATCCCCAGTGGTGTTGTTTAACTCATCTGTTGTTGAGACATACTGATACCCCTCAGCTTGATATTCCTTTATCAAATGACGATCTCCTTGTTTTCCACCCTCGTCAGCTGGAAGGAACATGTCTCTTCCCCCGCCTAAGATGACGTCAACCACATTGAGAAACTGGGGAGCTATCTCTTCTTCATTTTGTCTACTCTCTGTGTGAGAGGCAAAGACAGCTGGAGTTGCGTGAGTGATACGCGAAGTGGCCACCAGCCCAGTGGCTTTTTCTTGTGCTTTTGCTGCTTGTAAAATTGTTGGCAGTATCTCACCGTCCGGTGTCATGGACACCACGCCATTATTCGTTTTAACTCCGGTTGCCATTGCTGTTCCAGCAGCTGCCGAATCCGTTACATTCGTATCTGCAGATCCTGTTTTCACCATGCCCTTTAGATAAGGCTCAAATGATAAGTGGTCACCTTTAAAAATTCTTGTAGCCGTGACATAACTCGCGCCCATACCATCCGGTATGAGTAGAATGACATTGTCGACTTTCTTTTGATTTGCTTCAGCAACTGAATGAAACGGTGTGTAGATCAGTAAGATGGCTAAGACAACAACGCATACTTTTGACCAACGTAAATTTTTCATTTGCTCTCCTCCTATTTCTCTATACTACAATTTCAATGTATATTTTAAATATTAAGAGGCTATAACATGTCTATAAATTTTGTGTAAATAAGCACTTAGGGTAGAATGACATCAAAGCTCCATATATTAACCCATAGCATATTCCAGATGCTCCACTTTTTCCAATCTTTTGATGCAAAAAAAGACCTTGCACTTTTCACAAGGTCTGTTGCACTATAACAATAATCTTACTATTCACTAACCCTATTATTGTAGGGATTTCTTTAATCAGTATATTCGTAGACGATACGTTGGATATGACGGGTGTCATCATACCAGAACTGTAGTCGTGTGTTCCGTTCCTTATCGACGTACTCAATATAGGAACCCATCCCCATCTCTTTTGATTCTCGATAATGTTCCCCATAGGGCTCTATAGCCATATCTACTTCGTCCCCAACCTTAATCCCTTGAGATGTTTCATAATCTGGGTCCTCGATGGAAAGATACGAGATCTCATTTTGTTCATTAAGTCCTATTCGCATAGAGGCATACACACGCATTTTCTCAACATTTACGTTGTCCTCCTGCGTGTACTCCCCTAATTGAATTTCCACATCTTCAATCGATTGTCCTAGCATCATTGTTCCAACTTGCTCCCCACCGAGATCCGTGCTTTTTACAAAAACACTCGTTGACGTCCCCCAACCGACAAGGATCATGACGGCTACCAATGGTACTAACAACAGGAACAAAGGTTGTTTCCTTTTTGTTTTTTGGTACATCACGAGACTTAAGATAACCAAAACTGCGCATACTGTTAAAACCAAGATAGTCATACGGCTCCTCCTAGATGTTATTTAATATGTTTAGTGTCGGTGATACAAAGCACTGTGACCAATATGAGTTGAACATGCTGCAGCAGGCCCCTCAATATTACAATGGTCATGGCTATAACATTTTAGCCACCTTAATAAGGCCATATCGCAGTCACTACCGGTGAAATTTCTCACCGCTTTAAACGGATTTTTAGCTTTATCATAGTGCACGTCATCTGAAAGTGGACCATTAAATCGATTGCAGTGGACCCATTCTCCGGGTGAATATTTCTTTCCATAACTTAACGGTGAAATCTCACCATGTTCATCAGATAGATGTACTCTGTCCATGCTATCCATCATCTCATAGAAATCCTCTTCATGTACGAGTATGTATTCTCCTTCGCTGTTACGACTAACACTGTAAGTACCGGCAGGTGTTCGAATGTCTATCGTGTCTGGTGATCCTTCCACTTCAAATAGACCATCATTAACCGGTGTCTGAATTCCATTCACTTCAATCTCGGCCTCTTGCACTTTAGACAACCTGAATATTTGATCCTCTTCTACCGTCCATCCTAGGGATTGTAGTTCATCCATCTCTGAATGAGTGAATGCCTTTTCTGTATCTAGTTCATATTTCAGTTTAATGAACGCTTTCCCTACGCTCTCGTCGTCATGACTTTCGTTACTTACATCCTCCCCATTCGCCGCAATCATACCGGTAAAAACACTTAAGACTAGCATTACAAACAGGACGATACTGACATATTTTTTAAACAATATATCCCCTCCCACTTTAAGATTAAGTCAACCTCCGCATCGTCTACGTTTTTATTTTACATTATTTGGATACAATTTTGAACTAAAACTTTAGGTTTACACAAAAACAGGACTTTAGTCTTATCCACAAAACCAATTTGATTGGCGAAAGTTATAAGACAAGGTGCAGGCAATAATACTTCTTTCTTTTTCGTAGTCCTGTTAACTTAGGGGTATCACTGCACTTGTGACAAACCAGGTATAGGAAGGCTTCAATCTCTCATTGTGACGAGAGACTACGCCTTACTTATAGCTGGTTTTTTAATGATGGCTTTTCATATAGCCCGCACAACACATAACAGCTCGTAAAAACACACCCATGACAGATCGTTTCTAAAATCGTTTCTACGGTAACGTTGGCTGGAGGCAAGCCCAATAAAAATAAGGATGGTGCTATAGCCCATCCTTCCAGATGATACATCCTGTACTTAAACACTTATAGACTATTCGTTTATAAGACTCTGGCCCAACTTTAGAGCAGAGGCGATACGCCGTGATGTTTGATACACGTACTGTTGGGCATTGGCCATCGCTTCATCTATGGATATCACGCCAGGTACGATACTAAACAGTTTGTCCATACCATACTGAGCAAAGTGATTGTCATTTCCTTCAGTCTGTATTGTACCGGCTATACATATGACTGGAACACCATGTCTCTGAGCGAGTTGAGCGACACCAACCGGGACTTTCCCATGTAAAGATTGTTGATCTATTCTTCCTTCTCCTGTTATAACAAGCGAGGCATCCTTAACATAAGATTCGAGCCGTGTAATAGATACCATCAGATCAATCCCGCTTCGGAGTTCTGCTCCGAGAAAGGCAACAAGTGCTGCGCCAATCCCCCCTGCTGCACCCGCTCCTTTCATGTTAAGAACATCAATCCCGAGTTGATCTTTTATCGTCTGTCCGTAATGAGCCAAATTATGATCTAGTATTTTGACCATGTCTTCCGATGCGCCTTTTTGTGGACCGTAGACATACGAAGCTCCACGAGGGCCTATGAGAGGATTATCGACGTCGCAAGCGACCTCTATTTTGACCTCACTTAATCTCGTATCACACTCACTCGTATCAATCTTATATAGTTGATGTAGTTGACCACCACCATCACCGATCTGTTGTCCGTTATAGTCTAATAACTTATAGCCTAGTGCCTGGAGCATGCCTGCTCCCCCATCGTTAGTCGCGCTTCCACCGATGCCCATGATGATGCGTTGAACCCCATCATCTAAAGCTGCTTTGATTAACTCACCCGTTCCCCACGTTGTCGCGTCTAGAGGACGGCGCTGTGTAGGAGCCACTAAGGGCAACCCGGAGGCAGCTGACATTTCTATCACGGCTGTACGACCGTTTTGAATTAATCCGTAGCTTGCCTTAACTGTGTCCCCCAATGGTCCCCTGACGGAAGCTTCCTTTAAGTCACCATCACAAGCACGGACGAGGGCGTGAACAGTCCCTTCTCCACCATCAGCCATAGGAATCTTAACATATTCACTTGACGGAAATATCTCTTTAAAGCCTTCTTCTATAGCGTTGGCGACTGCATGTGCAGTTTTCTTTGAAAGAGTCCGGCGCGATAATGATTTTCATCCATTGACCTCCTGTATCTAAAACTTGAATTTTCTTTCTTCTTAAAGCTATATACATAAAGGCCCCGTGCATTATATAATGATAAAAATATAAAAGGGGATGTCGGTTATGAGAAAACATTTGATTCTCGTCATCATCCTAACACTTCTAACGAGTACCCTTTTTCTTACATGGTGATGCTCCAATCTATCAGTCTATCACCTTAACAGAAGGTGAAAATCCCACTACGGATATGGGTGGCGCTGGTGGAGATCATCTGCTGGGCATGATTGTCGCTCTTTTTGTCACTTTTACTTGTTGTCTCACTTATATCTTTTATTTTTATATCCAACTTCACTAGCATTGCATTAATTAAGTTTGAACATTCATAATA
>NZ_JAERVL010000014.1 GCF_016745835.1 Caldalkalibacillus salinus
TGCTTCTTCGGTGTTTGCTTCTTGGGTGCTGTCAGCTTCTGAATCAGCTAGCAATTTATCAATGGATTGTTGATAGCTATCGACAAGTTGCTTATAAGAATCAACAAGGTAGATATACGAATTTTCAATCCAGTGAGAAAGGTTGTGGGTCGCTTCTTCGGTGCCTGCTTCTACATTGCTGTCTGTGTCCGCTTCGGCTTCCACTGCTGCTTCTTCGGTCCCTGCTACTACATTGCTATCAGTGTCCGCTTCGGCTTCCACTGCTGCTTCTTCGGTCCCTGCTACTACATTGCTATCAGTGTCCGCTTCGGCTTCCACTGCTGCTTCTTCGGTCCCTGCTACTACATTGCTATCAGTGTCCGCTTCGGCTTCCACTGCTGCTTCTTCGGTCCCTGCTACTACATTGCTATCAGTGTCCGCTTCGGCTTCCACTGCTGCTTCTTCGGTCCCTGCTACTACATTGCTATCAGTGTCCGCTTCAGCTTCCACTGCTGCTTCTTCGGTCCCTGCTTCTACATTGCTATCAGTGTCCGCTTCAGCTTCCACTGCTGCTTCTTCGGT